>NZ_JBHSDI010000006.1:0-9443 GCF_042651045.1 Marinobacter lacisalsi | reverse complement strand
GGTGCTGAGCGAGTTGCCATCAGCGGCGACCGATAAGGATCTGGATGGCCTGTTGCCGTGGAATCAGGATGAGGCTATGCCGGTGTAGTTAGTGGACCGCTTACGGAATGCGAGCGATCAACTATCGTTGGATCGCTCGCATTCCTGTGGCACACACAACTACGCTGACACCATAAGGAGAGCCCGAGGGTGCAATCCCCTTGGTCTACTCACCAACTCTCAGAATCCCGATTTCCGCCCTGGTAAGTCTGCCTCTGGCGGAAGCCTGGCACGCGACTCAAGCGGAACAG
The DNA here is from genome assembly GCF_042651045.1 of Marinobacter lacisalsi. NCBI lineage: Bacteria > Pseudomonadati > Pseudomonadota > Gammaproteobacteria > Pseudomonadales > Marinobacteraceae > Marinobacter > Marinobacter lacisalsi. The sequence goes on along the minus strand of NZ_JBHSDI010000006.1, from coordinate 9,153 downwards.
CCCCTCCTCACTAGCCATCAAAGCGGCGCCAAAGGCCGTTTTTTGGAGCGTCTAGCGAATACGGTGCTTAGTTGGACATTAAAAGCGTTGACTAATAGGCCCAAAAAGATAACGCTTGCCCCAATCTTGCTGAGGACGGAAAAATCCTCATTAAGAAAGGCTATTGAGAGAACTATAGCAAAAACTGGAATAAGCATCGAAAAAGGAGCTATTGTAACTGCGCCATGCTTTTGAATTAGATGTCCCCAGATTGCAAAAGATATTACCGTTCCAGGTATTCCAGTGTAGAGCAATGCTAACAAAGCAGTGTGGTCCATATTGAGGATAATGTCGAGCTGGTTGCTTTCAAATATGTAAGAAAGAATCAGCAGCGGTATCGGGGGTATTAGGCTGACCCAAACCATTAGGCGCAGTTGGTTCATTTTTCCGGCTTTCTGCATGATTATGTGAACAAGGCCCCATGAGGCAGCGCCGCCCATTATGATTAGGAACGGCAGGAACGGTGTAATTCCTTCAAGTCGCTCTCTTGCTATAATATAGAGCCCTATAGAACACACCGCCATCGCAAAAATCTGCACGATGTTTGGGTATTTCCTAAACAGCAGAATGGACAGAAGGGTTGTAAAAATGAACTGAGTCTGCAACAACAGGGCGGCCATGCCGGCGGGCATGCCGTACCACATGGCGAGATACCAAAATACGTAAAAGAAAACGCCGACAGCGAGTCCAATAGAGATGATCCACCTCCATTTTATGCCCGCTCTGTCTATAAAGAAGACCAAGGGGACCGCCGAGATGATAAATCTTAAAGCGATAAAAAGTAACGGCGGGAAATGATTGAGTCCCAGCTCTATTGCTATAAATCCAGACCCCCAGATCAAAGTGGCCACTAGGACTAAAACTATCGACGAGATGCTCATTTTTAGACGCCCTGTTGCGATGGATTGGAAGAAGCAGATTTGGTTAAAGCTTATTGGAGGACACGCCAAAGCAGCGTGACAAATCTGGAAACTCTCCTTCCTGAACCTCTTTTCCAAAGCGCTCCAAAGCACTCTTGATCTGTGTGCCAAGATCAGCATATTGCTTGACGAACTTTGGCGTATAGTCCGAGAATAGTCCTAACAGATCTTCGGTTACAAGTACTTGACCGTCGCAACAGGGCGAGGCCCCAATTCCGATTGTAGGAATACGTACCGATTCAGTGATTTGCCTTGCGACTGTTTCACTCGTCCCCTCTACTAACAATGAGAATCCTCCAGCCTCACAAAGTACCTTTGCATCTTCGATCAGCTTTTTTCCTGCGTTTTCAGTTAGCCCCTGAGCTTTAAATCCTCCCATTGCATGAACGTGCTGAGGCATTAGACCAATATGAGGCATAACCGGAATTCCACGATCCACTAGAAAACCCACCGTTTCTGCCATTTCTTTTCCCCCCTCGATCTTCACTCCTTGTGCGCCCGTTTCACGCACAATTCTCGATGCATTTTGGAAAGCCTGCCTCGGGGATTCTTGGTAGCTTCCAAAGGGCATATCGACAACAACACAGGCTCTTTTTGCCCCTCGGACTACCGCTGCCCCGTGGAGTATCATCATTTCAAGGGTTACTTGAAGAGTACTTTCCAAGCCATACGAAACCATCCCTAGCGAATCTCCAACAATGGTCAGGTCGGAAACCGGGTCAATCATCTGAGACATCCATTTCGTAGCGGCGGTTAGCGAAACGATCTTTTCTCCTCCTTTCATCGACCTTATTAATGGGATGGTCATTCTTTTGTTCGTCGTATGTATGCTCATGTGCGAGTATTCCTCGTTGCTACGTTATAGAATGCATCCAGCCGTTGCTTTCGCTTTCTTTCCCGTGCTGGATTGCCAAGAGTCGGCTGCGGATTTTTTGCACTAAGAGCGACTCGTTTTCAATAACGAGCGTAGCCGTTCCGTGCGTTAGGCTTTTCACCGGCTGGATGCCGACCGCGGTCCCGGTGCAAAATATGCTTAATAGATTACCGTTGTTATACATGTCGAATATTTCGTCTACCGATATATCAACCTCATGAACCGCTGCGTTGTATTCGGTCTTAAGGAGGCATATTACGCTGTCTCGGGTTACACCCCGAAGGAAATTTCCACTGCTCCTAGGGGTTATTATTGAACTTTTTGTCTCAAAGAAGATGTTGGCAACGTTTGCTTCTTCAATGAGGGATCTGGATGTGGAGTCCAACCATAAGATAGAGTCATAAAGATTTTCGTGAGCAGCGCGGGTTGGCAAATGACTATGCGCATAGTTGGCGCCAGTTTTGGCGCTCCCCAGCCCGTTGGGTGCCGTTCGGCTGTAATGGGGTTCCGTGACTAGGTTCTGTCCTTCACTCTTGAAAGGTCTAACGAACGGCGCACATAGCACGACAAATCTATATTCAGTGGCAGTCCCAGGCATGATGCCACCATCCGACCCAAATAATAAGGGGCGCATATATAGAAGGTCAGAGCTGAAAGGCTGCTCCCACTGACTACCCTCTTGAGCAATTACAGATAGGGCCTCAATGAAGAAGCGTTCGCTAGGTGGCGGGATGCACACTCTGTTGCAAGAATTGACTAGTCGAGAGTAATAGCTTTGCGGCCGAAACAACTGTATTTTCGCCCCTAGGTCCGTTCTGCGGTTTCGGCTCGCGATGCACCCTTCGAACACGCTCTGCCCAAACTGTAGGCCCGACGCACTAACATCTATGGACAATTGGTTACCCTCTAAGAGGCCTTCGACACCCCACCGCCCATTGTTATAGCGCGCAGAGAACGCAAGTGGCGACCAGCCAGAAAACGAATTTTGAAGCTGGGATTTAGGTGCTTGCACGGTCGATGGATTGCTGAACTCTGGATGTTTTATCATCGATAGGTGTTCCTGGAGCTGTTTGGCGTATTGAAAAATATGGCCCGTCGCGCCATAGCTGTTTGCCCTACGTTTGCTCTCTTGGAGGTATGGTCGGGGCTTATTTAATCCGGACCATGGGCAGCAGGATTTGCATTCGTAGCAGTGGCTACTTCTTTATCGAGTTCATAGCACATGCTGCATCGTCGAGTTGCCGGAGTCCGGCACAAACCGAGGCAGCACGGACCAAACGATTGTGTGGCAATAATTCGGCTCATTCCATACACAGATCTTGGAAAAAAACCTACTAGTTGTGGTGCTGAGGTGAGGACGGGCCAAGAGGCGAAGGTTTCTGCTGTCTACAGCCTGGCCCAACGATTTCTCCGTTGACGCTCAGCCTGTGCTTTATGCTTCTGGGTTGAAGCTTCGCTTCCATCACATTGGCACTTGGACCGAGTGGCGATGGCATGACGCATCAGCAGGCCAAGGGGCACGCTGGAGTGCTAGCAGAGCAAGGCAAGGGACAAGGTCAGCGTTTTTTCGGGTAGTTCGGAGTTACGGGGCGTAGTTGTCGCGGAGGGCCATACCGCCGCTTGCCCGGAAGCCCTGTACAGGACATCTGACAGGGCAAGGGGAGTCCTGCCACCGCGGCTGGTTTGGGCGCGGCAGCTGGCAACGAGGCGGTAAGTTAGCTTGGGGTAAGTCTTGATCGGCGATCCCCTATCCCTAACTCGTGGGGCATGCGTATTCCGGCGGGGTAGTTTTTGCGGGCGATCAATGCGTCCGCCGGACCGTTCCAAGATGCTGGTTTTGGTCGTCGCGATGGTCTATTTTTAGCGTCGCTCATGCTGGATAGAAACCACCAACACGTACTCTCGGCGCTTGTTCGGTGGTTTAACTGTTTTCATTATGGCGCCGATCAAGCATGACAGTCCGGACGTACCTGAGACGCGCGAAGGTCGTACAAGCTAGCTTTATAGTCAAGCATATTCAGAAATTCGGATGACGACAGCTGCTTATGCCGGCCGATATAGGAAACACTCCTGTTTAATGGCAACGCACCTCGATCCGCCCATCTCAAACATCCGTCTCCATCAATATATGTTCTTGTCTGTCCTCGGTTATCCAAATGAAGACAGTAAGGAACGTCCAATACCCCGGTCCTAAAGCAATTAATAATAGCTTTCCCAAGATCTGCCGACTCATTAAGAACTGCATCAACCATGGATTTGGCCTCCATGTAGACCTCCTCGTAATGCTCCTTTTCCCTATCAGTCAGCGGTTCCTGGCCATATTTTCTCTCTGCACTGGCCGACAACTTTAAGGCGTAGATATTCTGCTCGATGGTCGGTATCTGAATGGCTTCAGAGATCGTCTTTACAATGACCCTTTCGCATCCACTTCGTACAGCCAAGCAAGCAGCGTCATAGATCAATCTTGAAGCTCCTTCTGGCGTTTTGGGGAAGACCCCCATGTACATGTAAAAGACGATGTGCCAGGTCCCGAAAGGTAAGTATTCTTTGGCCAATCTCCGAAGGGCAGCAATCGCCCCTTTGTCCTGTGCGTCAGAGGTTCCCTGCGCATAACTTAACGAGGCTGTACTCACTCCGTGTTGCAAAAAGAACAAGGCCTCTATGATGTTTATCGCAACGAGAATGGAGGGCGCGCACAATTGTCCCATCATGCAGCCCCCAAAACTCTCGATGTGACCGTGCTCAATCCGGTTCGCCATTAACTTGCAGCTGTCCTCCCAAGCCGCAACTGCTTCTGCCAGTGGCAGACGCCCGTATGGCAAGCAATACGATATGGGCCCCCCCTCCGTGGCTTCGAGTCCAAGCTCTGCCATCCTTGCAAAAATGGCTTGAGGCTTAGATGTGCCGTGCCTTATCTGAACTGGAATTCCGTTAATCCTGGCTGGGCTTACTACCTCGTTTGTCGTTTCCATATCGTGACTAACAATGGGATATCCATTTAGAGCCACCCCCGAACGCAGGCTGTTCAAGGGTGTCTCAAAATCACCGACACGGGTGTAAGCGTCCAATGTAATTGTGCCGGAACGGCCGAAATCACACTGATCGGCAACCGCTGCTAAACCAGCTTTCATTTTTTCGGGATCGCCGAATCCCATCCTTGGCTGCCATACTGTGCGATCGCGAAGCTTTTGCTCAGCCACATAGTTATGCAAACGAAAAAATAATGCAGTGTTTGAGCCCAGCTTATGATTCATCTACCGGAGATCTCTTCTTCGAATTCACGATTATTCTTATCGACAAACCTTATGGTCTGTTTGTGAGGATCATCCCAGCGTATTAATGATACAACCGTGCCCCTATCACCAAAATCAACCCGAGTATTGTGATATAGACTTTGCATCTGTCTGAGTGGGAGCCCGACAATATCTTCTAGCTCTGCGACTAGGGTGCTTTGTTCTGGACTGTTGACACCTCTGCCCTCAAGTATGGCTCTCAGTTCTTCTATGCAAGGGAACAGATCCTTGTGGTTCTGGCCCAACCATGGCTCAAGATATTGGCCTTCATTGACAAGCGGAGTAGAAACCATGGCTATCATATTCGCCTCGGTGAGCCCAAAGGCTTGCCACGCAAACTCGGTGATCTTTGCCTTGGTTCTGTCTATGGCGTCCTTGTCCTTGTATCGTTTAAGAACAAGCTCCTGGAGCTCCCCAGGAATCTCCTTCTTCTTCATTAACTGAGTCGCTAACTGAAGGTATTCGGATATTCCCGTGTAATAATCCGTGCCCTCTACGTGTGCGGCCTTTAGCCCTCGCAAGTGAGCCATTAACGCAGGATTTGCACAATCGGATTCAGTAAAGCTAAATGCCAGTTCGTCGAACTCAAACCCCAAGAATTCAGAAATCAAAGGCCAGTGATCATCGACACGATAGCTAACATCGTCATAGATGGTTACGAACTCAGGTAGTTTCTCTGAATTACCGAATGCAATCTCGCGTTTCTGGCATTCCTCCTCAGAGCCTCGGCCGAACATTTCATGGAAGTATTTTTGGCCGATATCATTTAATATCTGTAGTAATCCGTGAAAGCCCTTTGAGCGGTGTTCTCGGATATTCAGGCCAATGTGGGAGCCCATTCCCATGATCCACTTGTAATACTGTCTCTGCTCTTCCTTGGAGTCCCCGGTAAATACCACGTCCACGCCACCGTCATACCAGCAGGCTAACCCGTAGAAATTGGCCACGCTAAGGTTGCAGCTATTGCAGAATGTTGGTCGACCATCACCAGCGGTCCTATGGCCATTCATCAGGATGTCTGTACGGTTTATATCAAGGACCTCCTGAGGCATGGGCAGGTCTCTTTCGAAGGTCGACACATGGTTATGGTCGATAACCAACAGTTCCGCGCGATCATCACCGTACAGCCCAAGGCGGCGATAGACTCGATCAATGTTGTCCATGACCGCCTGAGGCACGCCACCATGGCGCATTGAACCGACCCTCATGATAAACGTCTCGCCATAGCGCTCCAGCAGCTTGAGCTGAAGGAGGCGCACAAAGGCAACAGTGTAAGAGCTGTCTTTGCCCCCGCCATAGGCAACTAGGACCTTTCGGCTAGATGCCGGCCCTGAACTGCTAAATATTGTGTATAGCTTCGAAGATAACTTATCGATAGCAGAAAGCTCTTCATCATTGAAATAGGGCAGCAGTTTATTAAGGAGCTCAGTATCTTTCTCCCCTAATGCTCTACCCTCGTCTTTAGTCGCATCGTTATTCATAGAAAACTCGCTAAAGTGCTGCAGCTGTTGAATTCGACATTGATGAGAGGTATTTCTTGAAACTGGCTATTGCATCATCACCTAAGAAAACCGCGTTATAGCCTGCTGATACTAAATCGCTTTCTATGAAGACATCCATTTTGGTGTTCGTTGAAAGCTTGCCGCCAATAACAAACGGAGGAAGGCGCCCTGCTAATAAATTTTGTGCATGTTTAATCAACCCCATTCCTTGGTAGTATCCATGGCCATTGACACTAGAAACGATGACCAAATCGGCGTTGCAAGACTCGATTTCTGAAACTGACTCCTCTATCGGCACACAACTACCCAGGTTTGTGACAGTTGCGCCAAGCTCTTCGAGAACAAGTTGGATGTAGATCAGGTTCCAAGTGTGTGAATCTGATTGCACAGTGGTGATTAAAATATGTTTTCCGGCGAGCATAGTAAGTCCCTTTATTGCTGGAGATAAAAGGGCCCCTAGTGTCCCGTCTGGCTAATTCGCTAACCTACTGCGCGACGCCTGGGGCCCCTGGCCAAGGGCCAGTCCGCCGGTGTGGTAGTTCAACATCAAGGGCTGGCAACACCGGCCAGTGGCCCCAGCCGCGCACACTTCGGGAGCCACTGAGAGCCTTGATAGTCACGTTGCGCTGACTCGATTTGGAACCACTAAATCTTCGTCACCGCGCCTTGCTCTCAAGGCCCTCAGTGGCTCAGTAGATTAGCGAATTAGCCAGACGGGACTGGTCGGGTGTAGGGGCTGAGCTCAACTAAAGCGTCTTTAAATCAGAACGCGAAGTCTGAACTGATGCTTCGGTCGAAAAAGCTAACCTCCCGAATCTCATCCCTGCCGGTGATAAACCGCAGCATACGCTCAATGCCAATCCCGGCACCGGCGGTCTGGGGAATCAACCCGTCTTTGGCAGCGTTCAGGTAGTTCTCGTATGGCGCCATATCCATGTCGAGTTCTTTCATTCGGTAGACAATCTGCTCGTACTCAAATTCACGCTCGGCACCAGAAAGAGCCTCACCGTACCCCTCGGGGTATATCAGGTCGAAGTTGCTATACACACCACGTGAGCCTGGGGTTTCTCGATCGTAGAATTCACGCTTGAAGTTGGTCAGAAAGACTGGGGTGGACGATGTTTTGGAGATGATGTTCTCGAAGTCCTTTCCATGCTTTTCCCACATTTCATCAGTGCTGCAAATCGGGAAAGGCTCGCTGTATTCGGGAAGCTCCCGCCCCAGATTCTTGAGGTTCTCAGCTCCTTTCTCGCGCACTTCAGTAAAAACATGCTTCACTAGGCCATCGATGAATGCCATAACGTCATACATCGAAGCATTTTTCATTTCGAAGTCAAACTGGGAAAATTCCAGCAAGTGGTTTTGAGAGGACTTAACCGTCGCTTTCTCTAATCTAATATTGGGAGCTAGGACGAAAATGTTCTCCATCTGCTTGGATGCAAGCATCAGCTGTTTGTGGAAGATCATGCTTGCCGTTAGCTTCAGCGGCCGACCCTCGTATTCAATTTCAGCAGGATAGACGGCGTGATTGAGTGGGTCAGTGATCGGTGACATCAGAATTGGGAGAATCTGATAAAAGCCAGCCTCCCGGGTATAGTCCTGGAGTGCGCTCAGAACAATGTTTCGGATCTTTGCGATATCCTGGATTTCTGAAGCGCTGATTATGTCGAAGAAGGTCTGCACGCTACCCATGAGAAAATTCCCTATTCATCTGAGGTGTGTTGTCGAGCGAAGTCATTGTGGTTGCTCTCAACATCCGTGGATATGCACAGATTCGACGGATTTACCTAACAGATTATATGAAACGCAATGGCCAGGGGGGGGGCGGTGGGAGCACGGAATGCCGGAACCTCTAGGTCCTGGCCGTGGAGGGTATTCTTTCGCAACATAACAATGGTCCTTTGTAAGGAAATCACCCTGCCTGACTTCATGTTCGAACTGACTGAAGACCTCTGCGATTGTCTTGCTAAGATTAACATACTGCTTAGAAAATTTTTGGGTGTAGTCAGTAAAGCCGTTCGCATGAAGGTAAGCGTCCGGTTGTAGTGGTCAATTAAATCTTGACCGTCGTTAAAAAAGTGGTTGCTCGTGCCGTTGACCTGCACCCAACTTTCTAATCCATCGTGATCTTAGTAATGTTCATCACCAGAGAGGAAGATGAACATGAAAAAGCGATTCACCGAAGAACAGATCATTCCCATTCTGAAGGAAGCCGAGGCTGGCCTCCCGGTCAAAGAGCTGTGCCGGAAGTACAACATCTCGGACGCAACCTTCTATACCTGGCGCAAGAAGTATGGCGGCCTGGAGGTCTCTGAAGCCCGTCGCCTGAAAGCTCTTGAGGAAGAGAACGCCCGCCTCAAGAAGCTGCTGGCCGAGTCCATGCTGGATACAGAAGCCCTGAAGGCCGCCCTTAACCGAACGTACTGACCGTCGGGAACAAGCGCGAGGCTGTGCGCACCATGCTGTCGGAGACAGCGATATCCGAGCGCAAAGCCTGTTCACTCGTCGGGTTATCCCGCGCAACG
>NZ_JBHSDI010000005.1:0-2302 GCF_042651045.1 Marinobacter lacisalsi | reverse complement strand
ACGAACGACCCAATATGGGACTCGGGGGAATTACTCCTCAACAGAAGTTGGCCATCATGGCCTGAGGTCTACTTTTGAACCCCGCTAAAAATGGGGGGATTACCGGTGTGGGTTTCGTCCAGGGGCGGCCCGAGGGCTTTGGCGTCAGAGGCACTCGCCTCTCTGGAAAAAGCCGAGCTTGTTGAAGAGGTGGCGCGCAAGTTTGGGTGGGCTCCAAAGCTTGCTCGTGCTGCTGGTGTTGCCGCCGTGCCCACGCTGATCGTTCTTTCCGGTCTGAATATCATGGCAAAGCACGAGTCAGACAAGGCTCGCCGGGAATTGGCCGCCCGTGGCTTGCTGGTTTACGAAGACCTCTAGGATGCTGGTTCTGATGTTGTTCAGTGGTGTGAGTGGGTGGTTCCTTTACTACGCCATGCTCCGTGGGCTGGTTTTGGGCAAGGTGAGGAGATCGCCCATTTTCTGGACCAGGTGCGTTTTGGCACCAGCACTGTTGTTAGCGGGAGCTGCTTCTGTAGTTGTTCGCTACTTTTTCCCGGAAACAACCATCTGGGTGACCATGGCGCTTTGGCCCCTCTTCATTCTCGCGCTGGACCCTGGTTATCGGCTTGCAGATGCCGGCGGAAAGGTGACTGAATGAGTGTGTCCGCGATCAGGTATCTTGGCCGAATGATAGCAGCGGTTGCCGTGCTGCTTGTCGTGACAGCGATTGTTTCTCCAATAGCTCTGGCTGAATCGCCAGAGCTTCGCCTGCTTCCGGCTGCCCGAACATTCCTCACCCTTCAGTTATGCTCAAGTTATTCGCTCGAGTTTGAACAGAACAAAGCGCTGTCCGAGCGTTACAGCAACCGTGCTTGGAAGTTGGCAGATGCTATAGCTGAAACAGGGAAGGGGCGGGAGGATTTCCCTGTTGCGTTGGCACTGGCACAAGACGAAAGGCGTGAGCTGGCAATGAGGACGAGCGGAACCCGGGAGGAGTTTAAACGACGCCATCAGTCGGGGCCTCCATGTAATGATGCTCTGGACCATGCCCAGGCAATGCTTGGTGGTACGCTGCTGAGCCCGGAAGGGCGCTGAAGAAGCCTCCATGCCCAGGGACGATGTGGAATCCCTCCTGAAGAAACTCTCCCTCGCTAGCCTGAACTTCGATTGTGCCCGCATTGCCGAACTCATCCGCGAGGCGCCTACTGGTTACGCACCCAATGGCGAGGTAGCGGATCTGGCTTGGTGTCATTCCGCGCCGCTTGAAGAGAATTCTGATGGTGGTGTCCGGCGGCTGGGAGCCCGAGTTCAAGGACTTGATTGGCCACGGAATCCACGGAAGAACATATATGGTCTCCTCCCATTTGCAAAGCCTCAGACGTTGATGAGGGACAGGTTGCTGCCATATATCCGGCCTGTTGACGAGGCGGGTCTGCCACCTCTGGCCCTGATGAGGATTCGCCGCGCACCTGCCTAATCACGGAAACGGCCTTTAGGGCCATGTCCTTCCACAGGTTTCAGGTGCGCCGGTTTGGCCTGTTATGTCATCAATGTGTCTGTTGCCTTCGCAACCTTGGGTAAAACCCTTCTCTTCGGATTTGTGGCTTTCGTTTAGTTTCTCGTTCAGGCCACCGCTATCTGGTTCTCAGCTGGCCTGTAGTGTTCCTGACGGGCCACCACGACCCATGCCATTCGAATAATCTTGTTAGCCACTGCCACAACCGCTCGGTTGTGGCCTCTTCTGGCTTCTACCGCCAGAGCCCACCGACTCAAGGCGTCTTGCTTCTTCCTGGCCGTTCGCACCACGGCGCGAGCACCGTGCACCACCAAGGATCTCAAGTAGGCATCACCTCGCTTGGTGATCCCGTACAGCGACTGNCTGGCCATCGCCCATCCAGCCTTTTACAGCGCTAGCAACAACCGGGCCAATGCCGGGAATGTCGGTCAATCGACGACAGGTGGCATCTTCTTTGGCTTGTCGTTGCAGTTGTTCGTCGTACCACGCCTGCTCTTCGAGCAAAGCGTTGAGTCTCCGCCACTGCCGGTTCAGTAGCATGCGGAACCGAATACTCAAACCGTTTTCAGCATCTTCGAGCAACTCCGGTACTCGTCGACAAAACGCGCTGACAGACTTCGGGACTGTTATCCCATACTCTGCCAGCAGGCCCCGCATCTGGTTCACCAGTCGCGTGCTCTCTACCTTCAGGCTCCGGCGGATGGCGTGAAACGCCTGGTCATCCTGTTGTTCGACGCTCTTTACCGCTACCGACCGAATGGCGCCGTGAAGGCATGCCTCAGCAATGGCCTGCGCATCGTTGTAATC
>NZ_JBHSDI010000004.1:0-21588 GCF_042651045.1 Marinobacter lacisalsi | reverse complement strand
TTTAAAGCCCAGGTTGTAATCACGCTGCGTGCGCTTCTTCCGGGTGGGAGTATCGTTGCCCATCTGCTCATTCTCCAGATGACAACGTATTTCAGGACGGGACACAGCACGCTAAAAAGGCAGCCTTCGGGCTGCCTTTTTTGTTGCGCGGTGGTTTTATGCAGACAGGGGGCAGCGGGTCACCCCAGGTAATGCCGGGCAATAGCCAGCACCAGCACCAGCGCCATCAGGGGAATAATCCAGCGTGAAATCTTGCGATCGTCAATCGCATCTCCCTTGGAGGCATGCTTCTCCAGGAAAGGGACAATAATAAACAGGGCCGCGAACAGCACAACCAGAATAATGAACAGTGTTGTCATTGGGTAACCCGTACCGGTGCTTTTCCCTCAGCCTACTCAGGTGCCCGCCCGCAGGCAAGCGCCTGCTAGACCTCATTCAGACGCGCCACTGCATCCCGGGATGCCAGATCACGCTGCTCACCCTTCAGTTCCCTCAGGTGGCCATGTTTCATTTCCAGCAACCGATCCGCCCTTTCGAAGTAATGGTCATCGTGACTGATGGCAAACACCGTGACCCCGATGTCGTGAAGGTTGCCCAGCAACTCCTGGTAGAAAGTGCGCCGGAACTGTGGGTCCTGGTCCGCGGCCCATTCGTCGAGTAACAGGAAGCCCCTCTGCTCGGCGACTGCCAGCAGCATGGCCAGGCGCTTGCGCTGCCCCTGGGACAGTTTCGGGTTGGTCACCCGGCTGCCGTCAAACAGCAGCTTGCCTTTCATCTGCAGTCGCCGTAGCCAGGTGTCCACCAGTTCCGGCTCGGGTTCGCTGCCATTCGGCCCGAGCAGCCGGTCAAACAGGTGAAAGTCGGTAAACACGGTGGAAAATCGCTGCCGGAATTGCTGCCAGTCGTCCTCGGTCTGCAGCGGCTTACCGTCCACCAGAACCTCACCCTGGCGCGGACGATAGAGCCCGGTCAGCAGCCTCGCCAGGGTTGACTTGCCACTGCCATTACCGCCGATCAGGAACACCAGTTCGCCACGCCGCAACGTCAGGTCGACGGGCCCCACGGCGAAACCCCTGCCGTCGGCGTCGGGGTATTGGTAGGTCACGTTCCGCAGTTCAATGGTTTGCCAGTCCGGGGATGGAGGCCCTTCCCCAAATCCGGGCTGGTATTCCGCCAGGTTCAGGGATTCCAGTTTTCGGAAAGCCACCTGGGCATTAAGCAGCGTTGGCAGGGCGCCCACCGCCTGGATAAGCGGCGTACGCAGGAACAGCAGTGTCAGTGAATAGGTGGCTGCCACGTTGGTGTTCGCCCAGCCAAGGCCATTCGCCAGGAAAAAGGCGACACCGATGGCCCCCAGCATCATGATATTGGACCAGTTGACCGCCGACAGGTGAAAGGTGTCAGAGCGGATAATGTGGCCGCGGTAGGTGCGGGAATGGCTGTCGTAATCACCCTCAAAAAGGGCCCGGGCGCGACTGCGGTTCAGGGCCAGTTCCTTATGACCATCAATGAACGCTTCGTAGTCCCGGTACAGGGCATCCTCGGTCTCCCGAACCCTTGCCAGGTGACGATACACCTTCTGCACCAGGAGCCAGCCCACCACCATGGTAAATACCACCCACAGGGCCGTTACCGCCAGCATGCCCGGCGACAGCCAGGCCAGATAGAGTGTCGCCCCGATGGTTATGACCACGCCCTGCACCAGCTCGGGGAGGCGAACAAAGGCAATGGTGACGTTGCGGACATCGGCGGAGAGGCTCGCCAGTACACCGGCGCTGCCAATGCGCTCCAGGGTCTCGGTGTCGGTATCCAGAATCCGTTTGATCAGCCGGGCGCGGAGGTCGTAGACAAAATGATGGCCGAGGGTGGTCAACGCCAGCTGCGCCCCCAGGGTCACAACCAGCAGCAGAAGCACCAGCCCCAGGAATTGCGGCAGCACCTGCCAGGGCGCTGCCGACGTTTCGATCAGTTGCTGATTGATGAAGGCAATCACACCAATACCGACCACGGCGCTGGCCATACTCAGGAGCAGAATGATCGAAAAAGAGGTTCGGTATTGGCGATAGACGATGGCCAGAAGTTCCATCGGGGCTCCAGAGGTAGTGGCTCGATACAGAAAGCTAATGTATAATGCGAATCAATCTATTTTCGCGTACTACCACCCTGCATGCAAACGGAGCTGCATCTTTTTCAGGCCTTCCACCTGCCTGAAGCACCGGTGCGGCGCAGTTCCCGAGGTCCGTTCTTCGCCCGATGTTGCCCTCAGCCTCCCGATTCCCGATGACCATGCCGCCGGTTGTTGCCGTGCTGATAGCCGGTTGCCTGACAGTCGCCAGCCTGAGTATCAATGCGTTTGCCGGTGCACCCGCCACACCGTCGGAGAGTCAGCCCCGCATTGCCACCGTGGACTGGACGCTCACCGAAACCCTGTTGTCACTGGACGTGGTGCCTGTGGCTGTTGCCCAGACAACGGAATACCACACGTGGGTGGGGAAGCCGGCGTTACCGGAAACCGTCGTCGACCTGGGCCTGCGCGCCCAACCCAACAGAGAGCTTGCGGCCTCACTGGATCTTGACCTGTTCCTGCTGACACCTCAGTTCAGTGCCCTCGGGCCCACCCTGTCACAAATCGCCCCTGTCACTACCCTGCCCATCTACGGGCCAGACAGTGATCTGTGGCAGAACCTGGTGGCAACCACCCGCCAGCTTGCCGGGATAGCCGGAGTCCCGGCCCGGGCTGAACAGGTCATCGACCACCACCGCCGGCAAATTGAGCAGGTGCGCAACCGCCTGCCATTAGCCATGCCGCCGATGCTGGCCATCCAGTTTATCGACAACCGGCATGTGCGGGTCTACGGCAATGGCAGCCTCTACGATATGGTGATGGACCGGCTCGGGCTGGAGAACGCCTGGCGGGGCGGCACCAATTCCTGGGGCTACGCTACGGTGGGCATCGAGGACCTGACCACCGGCGAGTATCTGATTGTGGTGGACCCGATGCCCATGGGCGTTGCCGGGCAACTCGCCAACAACCGGCTCTGGCAGAGACTCCCCGCGGTACGCGCCAATCGCGTTTTCCACCTGCCGGCCGTGTGGAGCTTCGGCGGCCTGCCATCGGCAACCCGCTTTGCCGAAGGGCTCGGTGCCGCGCTGGGGGAATTCCGGTCTGGCCGTAAGGCGACTGCCCCATGAGCAGGCTTGCCCTTCCCGTCTCCCCCGCTGTGATCTGCGGCCCCCTGGCTCTGGCCTGTGGCTGGCTGGGTTATTTGCTGTTGCAACAGACCCTGGCGCCGACCTCCGTGTCATTCGTTCAAGGGTTCTGGTCAGGGTCACTGCCACCGCAGGCTGAAATGGCCATGGCTGTTGTCTGGTACAGCATGCTGCCCCGCATCACCCTGGCGGTGATGGTAGGCGCGGCGCTCGGGCTGGCCGGGGTATTGATGCAACAGGTACTTCGTAACCCCATCGCCTCCCCCTCCACCCTGGGGGTCGCCAGCGGCGCGCAACTCGGGCTACTGATGGCCACACTCCATGCCCCGGGCCTGCTGGCTTTCGGTGGTGAATGGCCCGCACTGGCGGGCGGGACCGCCTCGCTACTGCTGGTGGTCGCCCTGTCATGGCGCCGTCGGCTGGCGCCGGTGGCCGTCGTACTGGCCGGGCTGGTCGTGAATCTCTACCTGGGTGCACTGAGCACGGTCCTGATCCTGTTCAACCAGGAGGAGTTCCCGGGGCTGCTGGTGTGGGCCGCCGGTTCCCTTGCCCAGAATAACTGGGATGGGGTGCGACAACTGCTACCAGGGCTGATGATTACCGCTGTCCTGGCGGGGCTGATGGCCAGGCCTTTACGCCTGCTGGAACTGGACGAAGCCAATGCCCGCAGCCTGGGGGCCTCGGTCCGGCAGCTAAGACTTCTGGGGTTGGGACTGGCCGTTTTTATAACAGCCTCGGCGGTCAGCCAGGTCGGCATTGTCGGGTTTGTAGGGCTGGCGGCGCCGGCTATCGCCAGATTAATGGGTGCCCGCAGCCTGCCCCAAAGGCTGGTCTGGGCACCCCTGCTCGGCGCCTTGTTACTGCTGACCACTGATCTGGTGTTGCTGCAGTTGTCCGGGCAGCTGCCCACAATGATTCCCACCGGCGCCATGACCGGACTTCTGGGCGCCCCCTTGCTGCTGTGGCTGATCCCCCGCCTGGCGTTGAAGGGCGGGCCGGCAACACCATCGGTGGCCGCCCGCCACAGCAAGCCAGTCCGAAACCCGATATTGCTTGGCCGGTTGCTGCTGCTGATGCTTGCTGCCCTGGCCATGGCCCTGTTTGTCAGCCAGTCCCCCGGGGGCTGGGTAGTGGATGGGCCGGAACACTGGCCGGCCATCCTGCAATGGCGACTGCCCCGGGTAATCGCCGCCCTGGGAGCCGGTATCCTGCTGGCCCTCGCGGGTACCGCTATCCAGCGGATAACCGGCAACCCCATGGCCAGCCCTGAAGTACTGGGCATCAGCGCCGGCACCGCCATCGGTCTGATCATAACGATTACCCTGATCGCTGGCGTCTCGTTGCCTGTGCTTGTGCTGGCAGGCTCCGCGAGCGCCTTCGCGACGCTGATGGTGCTGGTCCTGCTGAATCGCCGCAGCGGCTTCCAGCCGGAGCGACTGTTACTGACCGGCATCGCCATCACGGCACTGTTCGACCCATTGCGGAACATTATCCTGGCCAACGGTGACCCGAGGGTGCAGCAGATGATTGCCTGGATGTCCGGCTCAACCTACTACGTGGACGCCTTTACGGGAATGATCACCATGGCGTTTGCCGCTGCCATGCTCACCCTGACGCCGCTGGTGGCACGCTGGCTGGACATGCTGCCACTGGGCCAGGATACCGCCCGGGCCCTGGGTGTGGGGGTTAACAGGGCACGGTTACTGCTTCTGGCACTGGTCGCCCTGCTCACCGCCTTTGCCACCCTTATTGTGGGCCCCCTGAGTTTCGCCGGTCTGCTGGCCCCCCACCTGGCCCGGATGCTGGGCCTGTCACGAGCCCTCCCGCACCTGATGGGCGCAGCGCTGATCGGGGCCACGCTGTTGGTTGCGGCGGATTGGGTTGGCAGGCAGATCCTGTTTCCCCAGGAAATTCCGGCCGGCCTTGTTTCCGCATTGCTCGGTGGCGCCTATTTCATGTGGAGCCTGCGCAGGCACTGAACGCCCTTGCAGGCCCTGCCGCCGGGAACCCGTCTCTTTTCCCGGCACGTTGACCACCCCAGGGGCTTTCGGCACTATGCCGCCTCGGCCAGGGGTAACCTATCCGCAAGGACATGCTGTATTTTTCTGGCTTTCCTCTTTCGAAATGCCCCCGGGTTGGCACCCCGGATGCATGTCACGCTGACAGAGCGGCCACCGACCAGCCTTCACCGTCGCCAGGGTGACAAGCGCGGTTATATTGCCATCTGTTAAGTGGGCGAACGACCTGCCCAGACGATACTCTTGTTCTGGTGTTTAACCGCCGTGAAGCAATGACGGCGTATTCTTGAAGTTGCAGGCGCGGAATCCGCCTGCCTACTCATACTCAGAGACAGTTAAAACGGACTTACCTTGTCGACCAGAGCCGATCGTACTTTCTCGAACCAGCATCTTGAAGGGAACCTCAAGGACCATTCTGTGCGCAGTGTCGGGTTCACTGTGTCAGCACAGGGGCTGAAGCTTCTCTTTCAGGTGATTTCTATCACCGTTCTGGCCCGGCTGCTGCAGCCCGAGGATTTTGGCCTGGTGGCCATGGTTACCATTTTTACCGGCCTTGCCCTCGCATTCATGGAAGGTGGCCTGTCCATGGCCACGATCCAACGCCAGCACATCACCCACGAGCAGGTTTCCAACCTGTTCTGGACGAACGTGGGCCTGGGCCTTCTGCTAGGCCTGATCTACATTGCCGCATCACCGCTGGTGGCCTGGGTGTATGGCGAGGACCGCCTGATAGAAATCATGTGTGCCCTGAGCCTGTTCTTTCTGATTGGCGGCCTGTCTGTACAACACGAGGCCATCCTCAAGCGGCAGATGAATTTCAGGGCCATTGCCGTCATTGAGGTCGTGTCCAACCTGACCAGCATCTGTGTTGCCATTGCCATGGCGTGGTACGGGTTCGGTTACTGGTCGCTCGTAGGCCAGCAGATCGCCTCCATTACCATGATGAGCAGTTTGCGATGGCTGGCAGCCCGCTGGGTGCCTGGTCGCATCAACCGCGGCTCTGGCGTCCGCTCCCTGCTGGGCTTTGGCATGA
Source organism: Marinobacter lacisalsi (assembly GCF_042651045.1). Taxonomy (NCBI): domain Bacteria; kingdom Pseudomonadati; phylum Pseudomonadota; class Gammaproteobacteria; order Pseudomonadales; family Marinobacteraceae; genus Marinobacter; species Marinobacter lacisalsi. Next base: position 15,327 of record NZ_JBHSDI010000004.1, on the reverse strand, counting down.
ATCTGACCGGTGCCAACTTCATGGGCTATTTTGCCGTCAATGTCACCCCTTTCACCATCGGTCTGGTGGGAGGCGCCCAGCCCCTGGGCCTTTACGAACGCACCTTCAAGCTGACGTCCATTCCATCCAGTCAGCTACTGCCGCCCGTGTTCAATGTCTTTCAGTCAGCCCTGGCGAGGGTCGCAAACGATGCCCCGCGCCTGCGCACCGCCATCATTTCACTGGCAAGCAAGATTGTGCTGACCACCACCTTTGTGTCGCTTTACATGGTGGTTACCGCGGACCTTCTGGTGACTGTATTGCTGGGAAAGGGCTGGGAGGAAGCCGTGATCATCTTCCAGTTACTCGCCACCTTCTCGGTGGTCACACCGATCACTACCTTCACAGCCATTTCGCTGGTCGCCATTGGTGAATCCAGGGCGCTGCTGAAATGGAAGACCGTCACCTTCTTCATCATGCTGGCTGCCGTTGGCATAGGATCCATCTGGGGCGTCATCGGCATTGTGGTGGCACACGCCATCTCTGGCGTCTTCATCCGCATGCCCCTGTTCCTGCTTTACTCTACCCGATTTCTTCCGATTACTATCTTTGACCACATGCGGGCGCTGGTTCCCGGCCTCCTTATCGGTTTTGCCACGGGCCTGATGCTTTATGCATTACGCATGATGTACGAGCCGCAGAATCCCCTCATCGCATTGCTTCTGTTCGGTGCAGTGGGTGCTGCTCTCTACATGGTCCTGTCGTTATCTGTCAGACGAACCCGGATGGATATTGCCGAACTTCTCGGCTATGTCCAGACGATATGGATGCGAAAATCCGGAGCCGGTAAATCAACATGAATGTCGTGCACAGGGAGGTGAACATGAGAATCGCCATCCTCACACAACCGCTTGGGCATAACTATGGAGGCCTCCTCCAGGCGTTTGCCCTGCAGAAATACCTGAAGGATCAGGGCCACCATGTGGAAACCCTGGACCGGCGGGCACCCGGAAAGCCCCTGCAGGCCGCCAGGGACTATTGCATCAACACCGCCAAATTCCTGCTGGGTCGGATCGGCACCGTTCCAACCAGAAGCAAACAGGCCATGATGTATCAGGAGCTGGAGGCATTCCGGGACCGTAACCTGAGCCTGTCCCCGAGGATCACGTCGGAACAGGCACTGCGGGACTACTATCGACAGCGACCCTTCGATGCGTTTGTGGTGGGCAGCGACCAGGTGTGGCGGCCCCGGTATTCCCCCAGCCTGGCGAACTATTTCCTGGATTTTCTCGACGATATTGACCGCCCTGCCCGACGGCTGAGCTATGCGGCCTCGTTCGGCGTTGACGAATGGGAGTTTACCCCGGAAGCAACAGCCCGTTGCCGTGGCCTGCTGGAGCGGTTTGATGCAGTATCTGTGCGCGAACAACCCGGCGTAGACCTTTGCCAGCAGCACCTGGGCTGCTCCGCACAGTGCATCCCCGACCCGACCTTCCTGCTCGACCGTGAGGATTACGAGGCCGTGATCGACAGCAAGCCCGGGCCTGATAACGAAGGCAGGATTCTGACCTACGTGCTGGATACCCAGCCATCGAAACAACAGATCGTGCACAGCGTGGTGGACGGTCTCGGCACGAACAGCTTCACCATCAAACCCCGGAAATCGCTCATGGAAGTGCGCAGGTCCAATTTTGACGAGTGCCGCTACCCGGGGGTCGGGGCCTGGTTGCAGGGGTTTCGGGACGCGAGCTTCGTTGTCACTGATTCGTTCCACGGCACGGTGTTCGCCATTCTGTTCAACAAGCCGTTCATCTCCGTAGGCAACCGCACCCGGGGGCTGTCCCGTTTTCATTCGCTACTCTCACGATTCGGGCTGCAGGATCGTCTGGTGGAACACGCCGACGAAATAACACCGGCACTGCTGAAAGCCGACATTGACTGGGAGACCGTCAATCGCATCCGGCAATCGCAACAGGCCCTTGGCCGACAGTTCCTCAGTGATAACCTGAAGGAGACAACGCCGTGACCCAAGTCGCCGCTTCCATTATCGTGCCGGTGTTCAACGGGGAGCAGACCCTCGAACGGTCGGTGAACAGCCTTCTGGACCAGACCCTGAAACCCCTTGAAATCGTTCTGGTCAACGACGCCTCCAGTGACGGCACCGGCGATCTGATTGACCGGCTGGCCGGGAAACACCCACAGATCATGGCCATCCACAATGACCGGAATCAGGGGGTTCACGAGACTCGCCTGAACGGCCTGCGAGCCGCCACGGCACCCTGGATCGGCTTTCTGGATGCCGACGATATTGCCCGCCCCGGGATGTTCGAGAAAATGCAGGCTGCCGGCGAGCAGCAGCAGGCGGACATTGTGGTCTGTGGTGCCTACCGGGTGACGGGCGACCGTAAGGTCATCAGCCCGAAACTCAGGTTCCGCCATAATGCCACCGTCACCAGCGACATTCTTCAACGCTTCTGCCAGTTCCGCTTTGGTACCGGCATGCTGTGGAACAAGCTGTTCCGGCGTGAGGTGATCATGCCCTACGCGGAACTGCATTTTCCCTGGCGGCAGAATATCAACGAGGATCTGATCCTGAATATCGGGTGCTTCAAGGACGCCGGTACGGTGCACCTGATGAAAGACATGCTATATGAGTATGTGTTCCGGGAGAGCAGTGTCAGTTCTTCAGGCAGTGTGGAAAAAGCCTGCCTGCAGACACTGAGAGCCTACGCCATTGCCGTCAGCCTGTTTCGCCACTGTGGCGATGAGGTTCTGGCGGAGATTACCAATATGTACCGCCAGCAGCTGTCCTGGCCGCCCTATCAACTGGCAGATACCCGGTCGATGTCGTCTTACGGACCTGAGATTACGGAAGCGGTGGAGCTGATCCTCCGTTGCTATCCGGCCGGCCTTGGGGGGCTCATCACCACGCCTCCCCGAGGAACGATGTCGCTGGGAAGGGTCGCCAGGGCGCTATCAAGGAGAATTCTGGGAGAGGCCGTCTAGTTACCGCGCCAACCGGTAGAACAGAGAGTGTGGCCGCCCCGGAACAAGGACCATCCCGCGAAGACCCGCTGCAAGGCCGGGCCCGGGAACGATCGTATAAAAAGGACCATCATATGATAACGGTCAACCTGACAACCACCTGCCAACGGCTGCCCCTGTGCAAGATCACCCTGATGTCACTGTGCCTGCAATCGAGACAGCCCGATGAAATCCGCCTCTGGGTGTCAACCGAACCCTACCTGCGCGATGGTGGCATCCGGGACAAGGAACAGCTGGGGCATTACTTCAACGACCTGCCCGCCGAATGGCAACGACGGATCAGGCTATGCTGGGTCGCCAACACCGGCCCTTACCGCAAGCTGATCCCCGCGTTGCGGGAGGCTGGCCCGGACGACCTGTTGATCACGGCCGACGATGACATCGCCTACGGCAAACACTGGCTGGCCACCCTGCTCCAGGCCTACGAACCCGGCAGCAATATGGCCGTCGCCGGGCGGGTGAGGCAGAAACGCTACAATGCGTTTGGCCGGACCATGTCCTATATGAACTGGGACATTCTGGCCGATTCATCGATGATCTCGGAGGGCTATATCATCACCTTCGGCGGTGGCGCCGTGCTGTCCCGCGCCCTGTTCCGGGAACAGGACATCCTTGATAATGCCTTTCTCGAAGTGGCCCCGACCGCCGATGACTTGTGGTATTCCAAACTGTTGCTGCGTAACGATGTCCGTGTCCGGGTCGTACCCGAGGTGATGCGGGAGCTCAACTTCATTGAGCACGGTGACGGTCTGGTCAATCATAACCACCCCGGGCAGGCGGCCCTGCTGCGGAAAATCACCATGCGGTTATGGGAGTGGACGGCCGGATACATGGGCGTACCCGTGTGCGGCAACGACCGGGCTTATCAGCAGGTGGAGCAGTACTTCAGGAAACTGGCGGACCGCCGGATTGCCCCGGGCCAGACGGCCTGAGCAGCTGGTGGTCTAGTGTCCCGGATGGACCTTTCTGCCTGCGCTTATCCGGAAACGTCCTGACCTGCGCCACCAGCGCGCATCTTGCTCCACAGGTTGTAGGTGTTCACCACGGCTTCCAGTTGCCTGTCATTGCGCCCCTCCTCGCAATTGAGCTTCTGCAGGGAGTTATCCATATCGTTCAGGCGGATGGTGACGTGATCCTCATAACCCAGGCAGCGCACCGGCACACCCGATTGCAGGGCAACCGCCCAGAACCAGATGTCGTCTGCGGTGGGCGCGAGTGTAGTCGCGGCATCAATATCCATCAGCATGCCGTGGTCCATCACCCCGGGTGGATACAGAATTCCGCCAACACCGGTGAGCAGCGTCCGGTCGGGGGGTGAGCGCTCAGTGGCCAGCTCCCACTCCATATAGGGTCTGAATGCTGTGTTACCTGACAGTGATACCTCCCGCCCCCGGAATCCGATAACCGTACCGGGATACTGGGCCGACTTCCCGACCAGCCTCTCCAGCCGCCAGGGCTCATAGATAATGTCATCGTCAAAGGTCACGATAGTGCTGTGCGGGTAGTTTTCGCGGACGGGGAGCAGCTTCTTGTAACTGCGGGTATTGTCCTGCACCCACAGGACTTCGAGCCCCCGCTCGATCTGGCGCTCAACAGAGCGGGGCAGCCTGCGCCCGGGGAACTCCGGTTCCGCCAGCACAAGCACGACTTTCGAGGGCGTGTAGGTCTGCTGGAAGATCGACTCGATGGTAATCCATACATCGTCAATCCGGGCGGGAAAAGAGGTCAGGCTGACCACAAGGTTATGGGCTTCATTGCCATGGAAGGGCCTGAACCGGGCCAGTCCCAGCTTCAGCACGCGATACCGGACCCTGAGGTACCGGTAGGTCCGATAACAGGCCCTGTAGATAAGATTCCGTTTGGCCATGCCAGCTCCTGAAACAAGACAATCTCATTCGGCATGGGTACGTCTGTGATCCCACTCCCTGGCCCGGGGCCAGTCAGTTGGAAAGGATGCAAACTCCGGGCCTGGGAGCCAGCCCGGTGGGGAACTCCGGACCATGCGCCAAAACAGCGCTTTTCGTGGCACAGACACAAAAAGGGGAGCAGGATTGGTGCGTCAGAGGCGCTGAAAACCGGGAACCAGCCGCAGACACCGTTTGACGGCGCCCTTGATACGCCACAGGTACCGCGTCATCCAGGAATGGCTGTGCTTCTTGTACTCACGGTACACCGGACGCATGGCTTTCAGGTAGGTATCAAGGTCCCTGTCTTTCAAGGCGCCGATGAATGCATGATGGGACAGATCCCTGAGCCTCACCCTCAGCCTTTGTCGTTTCTGTTCATAACGGGGTTTCAGGTGTTTTGAGGGCGATATTCGCTTGGGCGGCACCCATCGCCCTTCACGTTGCTCCCGGTACAGCCTGTAGGCGATAGAGATCCTGCGATGGCGAAGGCCTGCATCCTGAGACTGAATCGCCTGTGCGACGGATATGTCATCCAGTTCCAGCCGCTGTTCCTGGCGCGCGTTATCGACAAGTGCCTGTATATCCGGGTGTCGCGTGACGATGATGTTGGTGCCCTTGCTGTCCTCTACGTACCCGGGCAGCCAGGCATCGCCCACGACAATGTCAGCGGTTTCCGCAAAGACATCATCACAGAAGTCGCACGCCTTGTATTTGAACGCGCCGGCACCCCAGTCGGTGCCAAACAGCTCGTTGGTCGGAACGACTTCCTGCCGATCCGCACTGCCAGCAGAGGTACTGTAGCGATTGGCCGGTGCTGAAGGGTTCTTGACACGGAAATCGATGGTCTCGAGCCGGGAGGGCTCAATACCCATCTGCCAGGCGAGGCTATCGGCGTAGCGGGTGCTCTTGAGGTGACCACACACCAGCCCGGCGCAATAACGGATCCGTTCCGCAAGAACCGGGTCCTGACGCTGGAGCAGCCGGACGCTTTTGATAAAGCACGGCAATCCCACAATGGCGTACCGCCCGGGCGTCTCACGAACCTCACGCAGAACTTCCGACAACTCGACCGGATAATACCGCGACTTGCCACCGGCCTGGGTTTCGCCGGTGGAACGACTGACCGTGTACGCAAACAGCATGCTGCCGTCTTCACGGCCCTCGGCACCGGGACGCACGTTAATCACATGATCGACATAACCCTGGTCCAGCAATTCGTTGAGGATCCAGGTTCCCATGCCCCCTGAACTGCCCCGGTCCCGGAACGCCCCTTCCGCCACGTAACCAGCGTAGGTGCCCTGGTAGTAGCCAACCTGGGAATCGTAGTCGCAGCTCTCATCAAACAGGTCCTTGCCGATCTGATCCTCGGACGGGGCACCCGAGCCAAACGGGCAGACCTTCTCAATATCAACCGACGCCCTGGCGAAGACTCTGTCGCTGGCCAGAACCGCCTCATATTGCCCGTAGTCGTTCAGGTTCATGGTGAACGGGCTTTCCTCCGGCACGGCGCAGGCACCACAACCTACACAATAGCCATTGGAAATAACGGTGTCGTTAAGCGCCTGATAGTCGTTAGCGTTGCTCACTGAGATCTCGCCTTCCTTTGCATTGGTATCCGAATTGGCCCGGGAACGTCCAGAAGCCCTGCGCGATCTGGCATTTGCGGCCATCCCGGGGTCAGCCCCGACAGCACAAAGTCTTGTCACGGCCCTGCCTTCAAGCCCGGACGGGTGACACCAAGCGATCAACCTGCGCCATCCCCCCGTGGTTCAGACCGCTAGTTTAGGAGCACCAGCGCCACACACAAAGCCCGCCGGAGGCTACAGGTACTGAATCGAGATGACGCCTCCTGGCGACACCAGAAGGCCACCGTTAACCATTCTGCGATGGAACCGATCTATCGCCAAGTGACACAACGTTCACTCATATGTCATATCACGCCAGCATCATGATGTTTCCTTCTTTCAACCGAATCAAAAGGATGTACGACGTGAAACTCAACAAACTGATGCAGGCCATGCTGCTCTCAGCGCCTCTGATCCTGGTTGGCTGTAACAGCGACAATGACGATTCATCCGGCTCCGGTAACAATGACACAGTGGCATCGAGCTTTGTTCGCGTTGCCACACTGCCCGTATGCGTGCAGATCGATGCAGAGTGCGATACCGACACCGAGACCGCTGCGGAAATCGTCGATGTCTCGGACGATGGTCAGACCCTGATCTACACCGACAGCCCCCGCGGCGTGGTCGGATTCGTGGACATCAGCAGCCCGGAAAATCCTGCCCCACTGGGCACCCTGAGCCTGGGCGGTGAGCCAACCGCAGTAGCGGTTCGGGGTCAGTATGCACTGGTGGGGGTTAACACGTCGGCCAGTTTCACCAATCCCTCCGGGGAACTGGCAGTCGTCGATATCGCCAGCCGTTCCGTTGTGACCACACTGGATCTTGGCGGCCAGCCCGATTCCGTCGCTGTCAGCCCGGACGAGGCGTTCGCCGCTATCGCCATAGAGAACGAGCGCGATGAAGATCTCGATGATGGCCGGATAGATCTCACTCCCCAGGCCCCGGCCGGCTATCTGGTGGTTGTTGATACCAGCGATGCAGACCCGGCCAACTGGCCCACCCGGGACGTCGACATGACCGGACTTGCGAGCGTCGCACCCACGGACCCTGAACCCGAGTACGTGGACATCAACAGCAACAACATCGCCGTTGTAACCCTGCAGGAAAATAACCACCTGGTTCTGGTGGACCTGGCCACAGCGACCGTTACCGATCACTTCAGCGCGGGTGATGTCAGCCTGGTTCAGGTGGACACCGCCGAGGAAGACATCATTTCCCAGACCGACTCCCTGGCCAACGTCGTACGCGAGCCGGATGGCGTGACCTGGATCGACAACAGCCATTTCGTCACCGCGGACGAAGGCGACATGAATGGTGGCAGCCGCGGTTTCACCATCTTCAACACCGGCGGCGATGTGGTTTACACCTCCGGCAACCAGCTGGAACACCTCACCGCCCGCCTGGGTCACTACCCGGAAGGCCGGTCGGAAAACAAAGGTAATGAGCCGGAAAACGCGGAGTTTGGCCAGTACGGTGACGCGCCGCTACTGTTCGTCAATTCCGAGCGCTCCAGCCTCGTGGCCGTCTATGATGTGAGCGACCCGCAGTCGCCCCGGTTCCTGCAGGTGCTGCCGGCGGCGGCCGGACCGGAGGGTGTCAAGGCAATCCCTTCCGGCAACCTGCTGGTGGTGGCCAGTGAGGAAGATGATCGCGGCACCTTCCGGGGCGCAGTGAATGTTTATGCCTACGCCGAACAGGCAAGCACCTACCCGGCTATCGAATCCGCCGACCGCAATGACGGCACCCCGATCCCGTTTGCCGCGCTGTCCGGTCTTGCGGCGGATTTGTCCGATGCCAACCGGCTCTGGAGCATTGAGGACAGTGCCTTCCGGGCCAGCCGCATTTTCGGCCTGGATATCAGTACCACGCCTGCGAGCCTTGACCGGGAACTCCGCATCACTGACAGCAACGGCGTGCTGGCAGCCCTGCCGACTTCCGGTCCCACGGCTGATGACAGTGCCTTCGATGACACGGACCTCGCCGCCCTGATCAATGACGACGATACCGTCAACCTTGACCCGGAAGGCATTGCGGTTTCTACCAGCGGCGGTTTCTGGATAGCCTCGGAAGGCAGTGGCACCGTGGGTGACGGCGATCGACCGGTGGAATCCCTGAACATGGTGGTGAAAACGGATGCCCAGGGAGTGATCACCGACGTTGTGACCCTGCCCGACAGCCTCAACAATGTACAGCTGCGCTTCGGCTTCGAGGGTGTGGCCGAGTACAACGGCAAGCTCTATGTGGCTTTCCAGCGCGCCTGGAACAGCGAGGCCAACCCGCGCATCGGCATCTACGATCTGACTGCCGAAAGCTGGTCATTTGTATTCTACCCGCTGGACACCGTGGAAAGCCGGAATGGCGGCTGGGTCGGGCTGTCTGATCTCACCTCACTGGGCGATGGCAGCTTCCTGGTACTGGAGCGGGACAACCAGTTCGGACCGGACGCGGCCATCAAGCGGATTTATCAGATCGATCTGGCCGACGCCGACGCTGACAGCACCGTCAGCAAGACCCTGAAGCGGGACCTGATCCCGGATCTGACGGCCACCGGAGGCCTGGTGCCAGAAAAGGTGGAAGGCCTGGCGGTCACCGCCAACGGCGATGTGTGGGTCAACAACGACAACGATGGCGTTGATGACAACAGCGGAGAGAATCAGTTGCTCCACATCGGCAACACGTCTGATTTATAAACGAAGTCGGAAGGGCCCTGCCCCATCCTGGCCGACCGATTATCGAACGGTCGGCCTACACCCCCGACATCGAACGCCGAACTGACTCAGTCATCATCGCTGAATGCGGACCGGTGGAATTCCGCAGCCTCTTCCGCCTCCTTCACACCGGTTTCCCGCAGCTCCGGCACCTCTTCCCCGGCAAGGGTTTCCAGCACCGCGTGGACGCCACAGGCAAGAGACGTCAGGTTGTACCCCCCTTCCAGCACCAGCGCGAGCCGGCCATTGCAATGTGTATCGGCGATATCCTGGATGATGCGGGTAATCACCCTGAAACCGTCGTAGGTCAGGTTCAGGGCCATGTCATTGTGGTGGGGGTCGAACCCGGCGGAGACCAGCACCAGGTCCGGCTTGAAGTACTCGGCGGCCGGCACCAGTATGTCGCGGTACACTTTTTCAAACGCGATGTCCCCGGCCGACTCCGGCAGGGGCACATTGATAGTGTAGCCCTCGCCGAATCCCGCACCGACATCTTCCAGGTGACCAGAACCCGGGTAAAACGGTGCGGCGCAATGGGTGTCAAAGAACAGGACATCCGGATCTGCCCAGAAAATATCCTGGGTGCCATTGCCATGGTGCGCATCCCAGTCGACGATCAGGACCCGTTCGCAGCCCAGCTTTGCCTGGGCATGGGCTGCGGCAACGGCCACGTTATTCAGCAAGCAGAAGCCCCGTGCCCGCACCGGCTCTGCGTGATGACCGGGCGGGCGCACCAGCGCAAACGCACTCTGGCAGTCACCGCTAACCACGCTCTCAACGGCGGCAATGGCATTGCCAGCGGCGGCCAGGGCGGCGTTGATACTGTCGGGGGACACGGCGGTGGTGTCAGAATCCAGCCAGGCACTCTTGCCTGACAGCGAGAGCACATGATCCAGGTAGGAGGTGGTATGCACCCGGGCGAGCTGGTTATAGGTCGCGCTGGTCCCCGCCTTGAACTGGACCCCGGACACGGGGTGTTGCTCCAGGTGCTTCATGATGGCGGTCAGGCGGCCGGGGTGCTCCGGGTAACTCCACTTGAAGTTCAGCCCCTGCAGGATCGCGCTGACGCGCTTCTCTACACGGCTGGGCATAAAAGGCAGATCCACCTCCGGGTTGTGGCCCGGCATCATCTCATCAAAAAACACATTCACGGTCCGATCGCCTAGCACTCCAGCCTCCTTCTCGCCCTTAACGTTTGATACCCCGAGTGTCCCGTCTGGTTAATTCGCTGACCTACTGCGTGACGCTGAGTCTCCTGGCCAAGGCGCCAGTCCGAAGGTGTGGTGGTTCCACATCAAGGGCTGGCAACACCGGCCAGGAGGCTCAGCGTCGCGCCCTTCGGGAGCCACTGAGAGCCTTGACAGCTGCGTTGCGCTGCCTCGATTTGGAACCACCAAACCTTCGCCACCGCGCCTTGCTCTCAAGGCTCTCAGTGGCTCAGTAGGTCAGCGAATTAACCAGACGGGACACTAGTGTGCCTTAACACAAGTTCCTCGACTGTCAGAGCCCGCCATGCCCCGCAGGCCAAGGCGCGACTCGCCGATAAGGGTGGTTCCCTTTTCAAGAGGCGCAACACCGGCCTGAGGGGCATGGCGGGCTCCCGCAGGGCGCGCCTGTGTGAACGTTGGACTGCGTTCCACTCGCTTGAATTGGCCCACCAGTCCTGCGCTCGTGCGCCTTGCCCAACGTTCACACAGGCGCGCTGACAATCGAGGAACTTGTGTTAAGGCACACTAGCCATCAGGGCCGGCCTGCCAGGGCTTTCTGCACCGTGCTGGTGAATGCCGCCGCGCGCACGCCTGTGGTTTTAAAGCCCAGTCGGGTCCAGGCCGCCCGCGCTTCCCTGTTCGTCGCCGAGTACTCAAGCACCAGCTCACTGGCGCCGTGGCTCTCCGCGAACGCTACCAGCCCCCGCAGCAAGTCCGGGAAAATCCCCAACTTGCGGAACTCCGGCTCCACCCAGACATCATCAATAAACCCGGTTCTGTATTGCACATGGCTGGTCTGTTCCCAGATACCCTGGTCGAGAGAAATGTAGATATACCCCATACCCACCAGCCCGACCTGGGGTACCTCGGCCACCATTATCTGTTTATTGCCGTCGGTCAGGGACGACCGTAATACGGCAAGAAGACGGTCACGTTCGTCACTCGTGAGGCGATGGTGGGGCGCGCCCGCCACGTGAAGGGCCAGCTTGGCGAGAAATTCCACCAGCACGGTCAGGTCATCCTCAACGGCCTCCCTGACCCGATACCTGTTTGCAGACGTTTTCTTGCTGGCCATTCCAGGGCTCCGGCCGATCGACAGTTAACCCACACTACCTGCTTTCCGTCACAAAAGCCTTCATAGCATCTGTTTTACTATGGCCTGTTTCGCTTGGTATTCAAGCACATCTCCCCGATGTAACTCACGGATGGTGCGTCAGGGCCCCGCAAGGATTGCGCGTCGCAGGGCTGTTTCCGGTGACTGGCCTGGCGATACATGGGCCGGTGGCCAGGCCTGTCAGGGGCTGAAGAAGGGTTGCGCAGCGCCGCCCGGCACAGCCGCGCTGGCCTGGTCTACCGCTATCTGATACTGCCAGAAGGCGATCGCAACGCCGGCATAGTTGATCAGATTCTCCAATGCTGATGGACTCGGAACAGATGGGTGGTTCCTCAACTGGGGGCTGATCTCACCTCGCGGGTCAGCCTCAGCCACGCCTACTCGCCGCGCGCGGCCTCCGGCTCGCGAATCGCGGGGCAGCAGTTGATCGGGCGAAGCTCGATGCCCCAGCCCAGTTCCTCGCCCATGCGCGCTGCCGGGTGCAGGGAGGCGAGCTTCACTGCTGCGTCAAAGTCCGGCGCTTCGATGATCACCACGCCGCCCACGACTTCCTTGGTTTCCGCGAATGGCCCGTCGGTAACCGTCAGTTTGCCATCCTTGAGACGCATCGACTTCGAGCTCCAGTCCAGGCTCCCGGCCCATGTAACCTCGCCCGCCGCCTGCATCTCGGCGTCGAAACGCCCGCATTTCTCTCCAACCTCGGCCAGCTCGTCTTTGCTCATCTGGTTGAATCTGTCTTCGTTTCCGTAGGCCAACAGCATGTATTTCATGGCGTTTCTCCCGATCGTTGTTTCATCAAAAACCTTTGACAGGCTCATCGGGTAGTCGCCTGGGCACCGCGGTTTTCGACAATCGTGCGGTTATTTTCGATGCAGTAAAATGGCTTAAATGCCGTATTCCCGCTCCACCTTCGCAATCCGTACCCGAAAACTGGAATACCATTGCTGATGGCCAAGCCGCTGGGCCTCCTGATGCTCCGCGTTCTGCTTCCAGTTGCGGATGGCCTCCAGGCTTTCCCAGTAGGACACCGTAATGCCCAGGTTTTCCCGGGCGGATTCAATACCGAGGAAACCTGGTTGCTGGGCTGCTAATTCAACCATTCGCTCAGCCATTTCGGCATAGCCGTTGTCACCGTCTGTGCGGTGGCTGCTGAAAATGACGGCATAGTAGGAGGGCTTGGGGGTGTTGGCGATCTCTGACATAGAGTGCTCCGGGTAACATTCTGGAATAGCTTTTATGCTTCAGGAGGCTGATAGATCTGAATGAGGTTCCCGCAGGTATCGGAGAAAACTGCAATCCATACTGGCCCCGCCTGCATTGGCTCAGTCGTAAACTCGACGCCTTTGGCTCTCAGGCTTTGAAATTCCGCTTTGACATCGTCAACCTCGAAGGCCGTTAGCGGAATACCTTGCCCGAACAGCGCTTCCTGATATTTCTTCGCTGCCGGATTGGCATTAGGTTCTAGCGTCAACTCCGTTTCCCCACCTTCAGGCGACCTTACTGTTAGCCAACGAAACTCACCAACTGGCACATCCTGGCTTACGACAAAGCCGAGGACCTCCGTGTAAAAGGTGAGTGCCTTCGATTGATTATCGACGAGAACACTATTCAGCTTGATCCGCATTTTTGATACCTCAAATCGTCAAAGCAATTAGCCTAACTGGTCCTTAACGGAAGTACTTCTCGAAAATTGCGATCTGGCCCACGCACCCACCATGAGTGACATACATCCAGGGGTAATGTGCGATTGGCCATGCCCGGGGAGTGCAATCGACGGATAAAGCCGTTGGCGACAGTCCGAAGGAGGTTCACCAAAATGTCGCGAAAATAGCCAACTGAAGCTACCGAGACTCGAAAATCCGACCGACATGCAAATGTCCGTAACTGAGTCCTCACTAAGGGCAAGCAGTTCTTTGGCCCTCTCCAGCCTGATACGAGTTCGGAACTGATGCGGAGTCTCCCCAAAAACCGCCGTGAAACGCCGAATAAAGTGGCCAAGTGAGAGGCTGGCGTCCTGGGCAATAAGAGAGAGCGGGGGAGATGGTTCTTCGATCTCAGCAAGCCGTTGCCTTGCTCGGTGGAGTCGAATCAACATGCTTTGCGTAATCATCGTACTTTACCCTCTACTCCTCTATGGTCGCAGCGAGTACCGTCCAGACATTATGACGCCCCCGCCCTTTAACAGCCGGGGGATGGAGCTCTGAGAAGCGGGCCTGGACTGGTGCAAGCCTGTTGACGTGGGTAGTCCTATCAACGTGGAGCACAGCCGGCGACCGCAGGCCACGTACTGATGCGACTCGTTAAGTTGCATTGCCAGATTGTTGCTCCGGGACCAGTAGATTTGCGTCCCGAAATAAAAGCCAGCGGCCATCCCTCTTTGTAAGCACGGTGAGAGTATTTCCTGCTCGAACCATTTCAGGGGAACCTTCGACTTTTACTTTGACGGTCAAGTGACTCAACATAAACGCCCACTCACCTGAAACCGTAATCTCCAGCACTTCACTCTCGCCATCTATTTCCATAGATGCCGCGTCTTGGGATTTTGAAGCCGACGCGAAGGCTTCTTTTCCGAAAGGAGGCTGACCGGGAACAATAAAAGTAGCATCGTCCGCCATCAGGCCGAGCACTGTTTCGGAATCCCCTTCTTTTGTTGCTTTCATCCACTTTGCAACAAGCTCCCGTATTTCGTCTTCGTCACTACTCATACGAGTTCCTCCTTTGCCACTTAACGAGGCTGTAGAAAAACCCGCTTGGGGGATCTTCCTACCGCCTGCCTGCTGAATTTTTTGAACTGCCTGTCATCGGAACGGTTCCCCAAATTCCGGCGCATGGGACGCCGTTTCGGCTCCAGAAGGCTGCGAAGGCCGGTATCAAAGGCTTTCGGAAGGCCCTTTATCGGCCCTTTTCCCCAACATCATGCCGCCAACTGCCCGTAGTTCGACAACTTCCCGATATTATGCACCAGGCAGTATAACTGCCACTGGTCCTGTACTTTCTTCTTGCCCCGCAAGCTGAAGCGACTCAGCCGTCTGGTGGTGCCGATGTTGCCGAACACCGGTTCCACCACCGACATGCGGTGGCTGTAGATCTCTTTGCCCTGCTGGCTGTCTACAGGCCTTGGCATCGATGACGACCTGGTGTTTCCTGTCCACCGTGGCCACACCGTTATAGCCCTGGATCGTGCCCTTGCTGCTGCCTGACCCACGGGCATGGGGGGAACGCAGGTTTTGCAGGAGCAAAACACCTGTGATCTTCGCGCTTTCGTTATCGGTGATGTTGCTCTTCACTTCCTTGTTCCGCTTCCCCCGGCCCATCCTTGGGCGGTTCGTCTTTAGGAAGCGGTCCACTTTCTTCAGCGATTCATCCAGTGAGAGGATGGTCTTTGCCCGACGGATGTCCCGGTCCAGTTCGGCTTCGGTCTCCGCCTCATCCTTTTCGTAGTGTTCCTTCAAGTGGTGGCGGATCAATCGTCGCAGCTTGTCCCGCTTCTCGCCCAGTTCCTTGAAGGTACCGGACCATTCCTTGGCGGCGTTGGAGGACATCTTGCAGCCGTCGATGGCGAAGAGCTCGTTACCCAGCAGACCCTGCTCGTGGCAGACCAGCAGCACCTGCTCGAACAGTTCTTCGATCTCGTCAGCATGGCTGCTGACGAACTTTGCCAGCGTGGTGAAGTGCGGAACGGTATCGCAGGACAGGGCCTTGAAGATGATGTTGGTCTCGCAGCACCACTGCATCTCGCGG
>NZ_JBHSDI010000003.1:0-1894 GCF_042651045.1 Marinobacter lacisalsi | reverse complement strand
GAGGTGGCGCCATCTTCTGGAGAATGGCTTCCTTACGTTCCGGCGAGTAATAGGGCATGGTTGTCCTCTGAAATCATCAGGCGACAACTACGCTGACACATAGGGTAAGGATGGTTCTCATAGAACTGTTCATTTATAATTTGCGCGTGCTTTCCTTCCTTTAGGTGTGGAAGGTCAATTGATATACTCTGCTTCGCTAGAGATTTATTTGAAAGCATCGAGGAAGTGCTGGTGACAATGATTGGCTTTCTGAGTGTAATAGTCCATGAGTTACCTGGGAGCCCATAATTGGTTTGAAATTGAACTCCGCTCGTTAATAGCTCGTAAATTTTACCCTGCATGAGCTCGGAAAGTTCGTCTGCATTATCAATGGCAACTATATGACTATTCTGTGCGATAGAAAGTAGTTCTTTTGTCGAGCTTGGGGTTTCGTTCAGCGTTTTGTCTGCAGGATCTATCAAGCTTTTAATGATCCAGGCAGCAGTGCTTTTTCCTGAACTCTCTTCTCCAGTGATTTCCAAAACCGTTTGGGCTCGTTCAGGAAGAAGCGTACAAACCATCCAGCTAATAATTATACTGTAGTATCTTTCTGGAATATTGGTGATGCTCAACAAAAGATTTAAGCAGGGGCTACGTCTTAATAGCCAATTTAAAGTTCCTTCTTCATTGAGAGGCTTTGGGTATGCCGCATGCGCAGGCCTTCCCATGCGAATTAACGGGGGGATAGGGGCGAGATTTGCCGCTCTTAAAAAGTCAACGTCTATGGAATGGGCATTTTGTGAGTTTAAAATCACTTTTTCGGCGCCATCTGCCGAATACCGGATAAAGTTGACGCCGTCGGCGAAGTCCAAGAAATATGCGTGCTGGCCTAGACCGATTCTGAGATTGATCTTGCTTGGTGTGGTGCCACTTTGTGATTTTAGGATACGCTTTGCGGTTTGTATCGCTGAATTACTAATAACAACATTGTTGCGCAGCGCGAGCTCTGTGATTGTATTGAAGACAGACTCGTCATCAATGAAGAAGACCTTTCTACTTGTACTGTCTACGAGATATACATTGCCATTTTTATGCAAGCGTTTTTGCATAAAGTTAAGAGCGAGACCCAAAATAGCTTTTACTTGGTCACTCTTCGTGGGAGCTGCAGGTTTGGGAGCGGGGGCGAATAGTGAGTTGTTATTGGGATTTGTTGGGTTGCTCATTTAAATTCCAAACTCGCTGCTTTGTTGCTGGATGGCATCTGTGTAAGTTCTGACGTTTTCTAGGTAGTTCGACCAGTGTTGCATCATCTGTCTTCGCTCATCGAGGCGAGCTGACCTGTTATATGCTGCGGCCACTTGATTGCGCTGTTTGTGGGCCAGTTGCAACTCAATCACTTCTGGCGGCCATCCCTGTTCGTGCAAAAGTGTTGACGCCGTGGCTCGGAAGCCATGACCAACCATGGTAGTTCCGTCAAAGCCCATGGATTTGAGGGCTACGTTAATAGTATTCTCGGATAGTGGTCGTCCCGGCCTTACTGATTCAAATACCAATTCCTGGTCACCTGTGATGGCGTGTAGTTGCTTCAGAACGTAAGCGGTCCACTAACTACACCGGCATAGCCTCATCCTGATTCCACGGCAACAGGCCATCCAGATCCTTATCGGTCGCCGCTGATGGCAACTCGCTCAGCACCCTGACCATGTACCGATAAGGTTCGATCCGTAAGCGGTCCACTAACTACACCGGCATAGCCTCATCCTGATTCCACGGCAACAGGCCATCCAGATCCTTATCGGTCGCCGCTGACGGCAACTCGCTCAGCACCCTGACCATGTACCGATAAGGTTCGATCCTGTTGGCGCGAGCAGTCTCGATCAGACTATAGATCCGGGCGCTCGCATGAGCGCCTCTG
>NZ_JBHSDI010000002.1:0-578 GCF_042651045.1 Marinobacter lacisalsi | reverse complement strand
ACACCGAGCTCTTTGAACGTTCGGCACCGGTGGATCAGGAATTCCTGCTTCAGGATGCCGTTCATCCTTTCAGCCAGCGCATTCTGATAGCAGTCATAGCCATCGGTCATGGATGGCTGAATCTGATGTTTCCGCAACATGCTCTGGTACAGAGAAGAGCAGTATTGAATGCCTCGGTCTGAATGGTGCATCAGGGGCTGATCGCTCACTCGATGGCGGACCGCTTGTTTCAATGCGACAACCGTATCTGAAGCTTTCATCTCACGACTGAGGTTATGGCCTACGATTTTGCGTGAGAATGCGTCAGTGATNATGCAGTTCACACCCTGCCAGCAGGTTAGGGTGCTTCCTCATCCAATGGCGGCTGTTGGTTGTTTTCGTATAATTTTTCTTCGGGCGGACCAATAACTGTTCCTGGCGAAGGTAATCAAACAGGCCGTCTCGACCAAGCTTGATTCCCAGGGTCTGGAATTCTCTGTGCAGCAGGTAGTACAGCTTCCGCGTTCCCAACCTCGGCAGTCGCTTTCGAACCTGCTGCACAAGGGCCTTAACAGGCTCCAATTGAACCTGGCGCATTT